>NZ_JBICYR010000006.1:0-22995 GCF_043201175.1 Streptomyces sp. NPDC048337 | reverse complement strand
CGCCCTCGGCGTCCCCCCGGGCTTCGGTTTCCGGCCCGGCCGCGCCGTCCGCCCCCTCGGGAGCCTCTGCCTCGGCGGTGGGCCCTGCGGGGCTTTCCCCCACCCCGCCCCTTCCCGAAACCAGGGGCTCCGCCCCTGGACCCCGCTCCTCGGCTCCGCCGGAGACCGGGCCCGCGGCCCCCTCCGCGGGCTCCGCCGTCCCCTCGTCCCCGCTCCCGGGGGCGGCGGGCCGGGCCGCCGCCCCCTCGGCTTCGCCGGTGACCGGGACTTCGGCCCCCTCCGCTGCCGTCCCCTCGTCCCCGCTCCCCGGGGCGGCGGTCTGGGCCGCCGTCCCTTCGGCTGCGCCGGAGACCGGGCCTGCGGCCCCTTCCGCCGGGCCCTGGGCGGCGGCTTCGGGCTGGGCCGAGTCGGGGGTCGCTTCCTCCGCGGCAGCGGCTTCGGATGGGCGGTCCGTACTCACAACGTGCTCCAGTCCTGATCGGGGTAGCGGTGCAGCGGCGCCGAAACATCGTCCAGCGCCCGGCAGATCTCCTCCGGAAGACTAAGGGCCTCCACCGACAGAGCCGCCGCGAGCTGCGCCGACGTCCGCGCGCCGACGATCGGCGCCACCACCCCCGGCCGGTCCCGGATCCAGGCCAGGGACACCTGCAGCGGGGTCACCGCCAGGCCCTGGGCCGCCGTCACCACCGCGTCCACGATGCGCCCCGCCGCCTCGTCGAGGTACGGGTCCACCAGCGCGGCCAGCGTCGGCGAGGCGCCTCGGGAGTCCGCCGGGATGCCCTCCCGGTACTTGCCGGTCAGGACCCCGCGCCCCAGCGGGGAGGAGGGCAGGAGTCCGACGCCCAGGTCCAGCGCGGCGGGCAGCACCTCCCGCTCCACGCCCCGTTGGAGCAGCGAGTACTCCATCTGCGTGGAGGCCAGCCGGGTGCGCGCCCCCGGGGCCGCGAGCTGCCAGGTCGCCGCCTTCGCCAGCTGCCAGCCGCAGAAGCCCGCGACCCCGGCGTACCGGGCCCGGCCGCTCGACACCGCCAGGTCCAGCGCCTGGAGGGTCTCCTCCAGCGGGGTCGCCGGGTCGAAGGCGTGGACCTGCCACAGGTCCACGTAGTCCGTGCCCAGGCGGGACAAGGAGTCGTCCAGGGCCGAGAGCAGGTGCCCGCGCGAGCCGTCGAACCGCCGGTCCGGGTCCGGCACGCTGCCGGACTTGGTCGCGATGACCAGGTCCCGGCGCGGCACGAGCCCGTCCAGCAGCCGCCCGAGGAGGTACTCCGCCTCCCCGCCGCCGTACACGTCGGCGGTGTCGACGAGCGTGCCCCCCGCCTCCCAGAACGTCTTCACCTGTTCGGCGGCGGCTTCCTCGCCGGTGTCGCGGCCCCAGGTGAGGGTGCCGAGGCCGATCCGGGAAACGCGCAGTCCGGTGCGGCCGAGATGCCTCTGCTCCATGGACGCTGAGACTACTGGGGCACTGACGCGGCGGACCCTGGCGCGCTACAGTCCCCCGCAGACCAACGTTACTGATCGGTAAACCGGCACACCGTAAGGGGACGAACATGAGGCTCGGCATCAATCTCGGCTACTGGGGCGCGGGCATGGACGCCGACAACCTCGCCGTCGCCCAGGAGGCCGACCGGCTCGGCTACGACGTCTGCTGGGCCGCCGAGGCCTACGGCTCGGACGCCCCGACCGTGCTCGCCTGGGTCGCCGCCCAGACCGAGCGCATCGACGTCGGCTCCGCCATCCTCCAGATCCCGGCCCGCCAGCCCGCGATGACCGCCATGACGGCCGCCACCCTGGACTCCCTCACCAAGGGCCGCTTCCGGCTCGGCCTCGGCGTCTCCGGCCCCCAGGTCTCCGAGGGCTGGTACGGCGTCAAGTTCGACAAGCCGCTCGCCCGCACCCGGGAGTACGTGGAGATCGTCCGCAAGGCGATGAGCCGCGAGCGCCTGTCCTACGAGGGCGAGCACTGGACCCTCCCGCTGCCCGGCGGCCCCGGCAAGCCGCTCAAGCTCACCGTGCACCCGGAGCGCGAGCACATCCCGCTCTACATCGCCGCCATCGGCCCGAAGAACCTGGAGCAGACGGGCGAGATCGCCGACGGCGCCCTGCTCATCTTCCCGGCCGCCGAGCACCTGGAGGCCACTGCGCTCACGCACCTGCGCGCGGGCCGCGAGAAGGCCGGCCTGACCATGGACGGCTTCGACGTCTGCCCGACCGTGCCGCTGGCCCTCGGTGACGACGTGCCCGCGCTCGCCGACATGTTCCGCCCGTACACCGCCCTGTACGTGGGCGGCATGGGCAGCCGGAAGCAGAACTTCTACAACCAGCTGGCCCAGCGCATGGGCTACGAGAAGGAAGCCGCCGAGATCCAGGACAAGTACCTGTCGGGCGACAAGACCGGCGCGGCCGAGGCCGTCCCGCACTCGCTGATCGACTCGACCACGCTGCTCGGCCCGGTCGAGCGGATCGCGGACGGGATGCGGGCCTACGCGGAGGCCGGGGTCACCACCCTCACGCTCGCCCCGGCCGGATTCACCCTGGACGAGCGGATCGCCGCCCTGCGCGCCGGCACCGAGGCCCTGGAGCGCGCGGGCCTCGCCTAGTTGCGTGGCCCAAGCCTGCGGCCGTGGTGGGGGCTCGGGGGGTCTTCCCCGCCACGGCCGACACAGCCAACAACGCCGCGGGCGCCCGCCGGGTTACGCGCCCCGGTCCATCGCCTCGTTTCGTTCATTCGGACGAGTAGTGCGACCTATCGGTTGCCCGCCCCGGCGGGCGGGGTTTGACTCGAAACATGCTCTCTGCCCGCAGCCTGTTCCAGGAGATCGTCGACAACGACGACTCCTTCCAGCTGTTCTGCTCCATCGCCGCCAGCGGGGAGTCCCAGGGAGGCTGGGAGAACGCCCGCATCGCGGCCCTCGTACCGGAGTCGATGCGCGATCTCGCCCCCAAGATCACCCGGCATGGCGCCGACGAGGACAAGCACGGCCGGATCTTCAACGCCCTGCTGCGCAAGCGCGGCCTGCCGCCCGTCCCCGTACCCCCCGAGACCGACTACACGATGCTCCTGGAGCGCAGCGGCATCGGCCTCGCGCACGAGAAGCTGCGCCGGGACGAGCCGCTGACCGAGCGCGACATCGTGGTCTACCTCTCGCACAGCCGCGTCACCGAACAGCGTGCCGCCGACCAGATGGACATGCTCGTCAAGCACTTCGGCGACCATCCCGAGGTCGGCAAGGCCATCCGCGTGATCAGCCACGACGAGGACAACCACCTCGCCTACTGCCACGAGGAGTTGCTGCGCCTGGCCGGGGCGGGCCACGGCCGCACCATCCAGCGGGTGCTGCGGCAGAGCGCGCTCGTCGAGATCGCCGTCTACCGCGACGTGAGCCTCGCCGTCATGGCCCACATGGGGCGGCTGCTGCACTGGCCCGCGCCCAAGGCGGCCGCGCTCGCCGCCGGCATCCGCGGGATGTACGCGTACGAGCGCTTCGCCGGCTGGCACCGGATGGTCGGCCTGCACATGCCGGAGCGGCGCGACGCGCTGGGCGGCGCACCGGTCACCTCGCCCGAGTTCGCCTGAGCCCGAGGGCGGTCCCGAACGGGCCGTCTCAGAGCCAGCCCCGGCGTTTGAACATCCGGTGCAGGCCCAGACACGCGCCCACCATCACGAGGAGCACCAGCGGATAGCCCCAGGTCTGCTTCAGCTCCGGCATGTCGTCGAAGTTCATGCCGTAGATCCCCGCCACCATCGTGGGGACGGCCGCCATCGCCGCCCAGGCCGAGATCTTGCGCATGTCGTCGTTCTGCCGGACCCCCATCTGCGCCAGGTGCGCGGCCAGCGCGTCCGACAGCAGCCGGTCCAGGCCCTCGATGTACTCGTTCGCCTTGGTCAGGTGGTCGGCGACATCGCGGAAGAACGGCTGCGAATGCTCGTGGACGAAGGGCACCTCCCCGAAGGCGAGCCGGTCCATCGGCTGGAGCAGCGGGCTCGTCGCCCGGCGGAACTCCAGCACCTGCCGCTTGAACCCGTAGATCCGGGCGGCGGTGTTCTTGGTGTCCAGGGAGTTCGGCGCGAACACCTCCGCCTCCAGCTCCTCCAGGTCCGACTGGAGCTCGGCCGCCACGTCGATGTAGTGGTCCACCACCGCGTCGGACACCGCGTACAGCACCGCCGTCGGGCCGTGCCGCAGTACGTCGGGCTCGTGCTCCAGCCGTCGCCGTACGGCGGCCAGCGGAGACCCCTCGCCGTGCCGGACCGTGACGACGAAGGAGTCGCCGATGAACACCATCAGCTCGCCCGTGGTCACCGTGTCGGTGGCGTCGTCGTACTGCACCGGCTTGAGGACGACGAACAGCGAATCGTCGTACACCTCCAGCTTGGGCCGCTGGTGCGCGGTCAGCGCGTCCTCCACCGCAAGCGCGTGCAGACCGAACTCGCTCCGGACGTGGTCGAATTCCTTCGCCGTCGGCTCGTGCATCCCGACCCACAGGAAGGCGTCACCGGTCGCCCGCGCCTCGTCGAGGGCGTCCGAGAAGTCCTCCGGTCCCTCGGTACGGCGGCCGTTCCGGTAAATCGCGCAGTCCACAATCACCCGGGCATTCTTCCCTGCCCGGGACCCGCCCGCACGCCGGCGGCACCGCTTAGGCTGGCGCCATGGCCACGCTGATCCTCGTACGACACGGGCGGTCCACCGCCAACACCGCCGGACTGCTCGCCGGATGGACCCCGGGAGTCACCCTCGACGAGCGGGGCGCCGAGCAGGCCGCCGCGCTGCCCGCACGCCTCGCGGGGGTCCCCCTCGCCGCCGCCGTCAGCAGCCCGCTGGAACGCTGCCGGGAGACCCTCGCCCCGCTGCTGGCCGCCCGGCCGGAGCTGGAGCTGCACACCGACGAGCGGATCGGCGAGTGCCACTACGGCGACTGGTCGGGCCGCAAACTCTCCGAACTGGCCGACGAACCCCTGATGAAGATCGTCCAGCAGCACCCTTCGGCGGCCGCCTTCCCCGGCGGCGAGTCCATGCGCGCCATGCAGGCCCGCGCCGTGGACGCCGTACGAGACTGGAACGCGCGGATCGAGGAGGAGCACGGGAGCGACGGCGTGTTCCTGATGTGCTCGCACGGGGACATCATCAAGTCCCTTGTCGCTGACGCCCTCGGCATGCACCTGGACCTCTTCCAGCGCATCCACGTCGACCCCTGCTCGGTGACCGCCATCCGCTACACCCCGACCCGCCCGTTCCTCTTCCGGCTGGGCGACACCGGGGACTTCGGCTCGCTCGTACCGCGCCCGGCCGCACCGGACAAAGCCGTAGAAGACGGCGGGAACGGGGTGGTGGGAGGCGGCGCGGGCGCGGTGTGATCGAACGGCGCAGTAGGGTGGACTGGCCTTCTAAAAGCGCAGCCCGCCGCGTGCAGCCCTGCCCCTGCCGCCGAGACTTGGAGACTGGACGTGCCCCGTCAGGTGTTCCTCTACGACCCGCCGGACCGCTTCGTGGCCGGCACGGTCGGCTTGCCTGGACGCCGTACGTTCTTCCTGCAGGCCTCCGCCGGCCCCCGCGTCACCAGCGTCTCCCTGGAGAAGACCCAGGTCGCGGCGCTGGCCGAGCGGATGGACGAGCTGCTGGACGAGGTCGTACGGCGCACCGGCGGCAACGCCCCGGTGCCCGCCGTCGCCCCCGCCGAGGCCGCCGACACCGCGCCCCTGGACGTCCCCGTCGACGAGGAGTTCCGCGTCGGCACCATGGCCCTGGCCTGGGACGGCGAGGAACAGCGCATGATCGTCGAGGCGCAGGCGCTCGTGGAACTCGAGGCCGACTCGGACGAGGATCTCGCCGAGGCGGAGGAGCGGCTGCTCCAGGACGAGGAGAACGGCCCGCCGATGCTGCGGGTCCGCCTCACCGGCGCCCAGGCCCGGGCCTTCGCCAAGCGGGCCCTGGACGTGGTCAACGCAGGCCGCCCGCCGTGTCCGCTGTGCAGTCTGCCGCTGGACCCGGAGGGGCACGTGTGCCCGCGCCAGAACGGCTACCGGCGCCAGGCGTGACCGGGACGGGGGAACACGAGGAACTGCTCACCAAAGGTGAGCTGACCGTCGTCGGCCGGATCCGGGAGGCGTCCAACGCCGCCCTGCTGTGCACGGTCACGTACGACGGCGTGAGCGCCGACTGCGTGTACAAGCCGGTCAAGGGCGAGCGCCCGCTGTGGGACTTCCCCGACGGGAACCTCGCCCAGCGCGAGGTCGCCTCCTACCTGGTCTCCGAGGCCACCGGCTGGGGGCTGGTGCCCACGACCGTGCTGCGCGACGGGCCGTACGGCGAGGGCATGGTCCAGCGGTGGATCCACACCCCCGAGGACGAGACCCCCGGCGCGCAGCTCCTCGCGCTCGTCGAGGGTGAGGAGGCGGGGGAGGGCTGGAAGCCCGTCGCCTTCGCCGAGGTCGGCGAGGGCCGCACCGCCCTGCTCGTCCACGCCGACGACCCGCGGCTGCGGCGGCTCGCCGTCCTCGACGCCGTGATCAACAACGGCGACCGCAAGGGCGGACACCTGCTGCCCGCGCCCGACGGGCGCCTCTACGGCATCGACCACGGGGTCACCTTCCACGCCGAGGACAAACTGCGCACCCTCCTGTGGGGCTGGGCGGGGGAGCCGCTGACCGCCGAGGCGCGCGAGGTGCTGGCCACCCTGACCGCCGAGCTGGCCGAGGGCGCCCCGCTCGCCACCCGCCTGGCCCAACTGATCACGGCGGTCGAGCTGGCCGCCGTACGGGAACGGGTGGCGCAGCTGCTGCGCACCGGGATCCACCCGCAGCCCTCCGGGCAGTGGCCGTCGATCCCCTGGCCGCCGGTCTGAACCGGCCAGTCGCGACACGCACAGATCCGGCCAGACCGCAAGAGTGCCGATCAAGACAACAGTGCAGGTCCGGTTCGTTTCCGGAACATCCGTCCGGTTAGGCTCGAGACATGCATGCCTGGCCCGCTTCCGAGGTCCCCGCCCTTCCTGGCAAGGGCCGCGACCTCAAGATCCACGACACCGCGACCCAGGGGACGATCACCCTCGCCCCCGGTCCCGTCGCCCGTATCTACGTCTGCGGCATCACCCCGTACGACGCGACCCACATCGGTCACGCGGCGACCTACAACGCGTTCGACCTAGTACAGCGCGTGTGGCTCGACACCAAGCGGCAGGTCCACTACGTCCAGAACGTCACGGACGTGGACGACCCGCTCCTGGAGCGGGCGCTGCGCGACGGCCACGACTGGACCGAGCTCGCCGAACGCGAGACGGCCCTCTTCCGCGAGGACATGACCGCCCTGCGCATGCTGCCGCCGCAGCACTACATCGGAGCCGTCGAGGCCATACCCGGAATCGTGCCGCTGGTCGAGCGGCTGCGGGACGCGGGCGCCGCGTACGAGCTGGACGGCGACATCTACTTCTCCGTCGAGTCCGACGCGAACTTCGGCCAGGTCTCCAACCTGGACGCCGAGGCGATGCGGCTGCTGTCCGCCGAGCGCGGCGGCGACCCCGACCGGCCGGGGAAGAAGAACCCGCTCGACCCGATGCTGTGGATGGCGGCCCGCCCGGGCGAGCCGAGCTGGGACGGCGGCTCGCTGGGCCACGGCCGGCCGGGCTGGCACATCGAGTGCGTGGCGATCGCCCTGGACCACCTGGGCATGGGCTTCGACATCCAGGGCGGCGGCTCCGACCTCGCCTTCCCGCACCACGAGATGGGCGCCTCGCACGCGCAGGTGCTGACGGGCGAGTTCCCGATGGCCAAGGCGTACGTACACGCCGGCATGGTGGCCCTGCACGGCGAGAAGATGTCGAAGTCCAAGGGCAACCTGGTCTTCGTCTCTGCGCTGCGGCGGGCCGGGGTCGACCCCGCGGCCATCCGCCTGGCCCTGCTGTCGCACCACTACCGGGACGACTGGGAGTGGACGGACGCCGTCCTCGCCGAGGCGGTGGCCCGGCTGGAGCGGTGGCGCGCGGCCGTGTCCCGCCCGGACGGCCTGCCGGCGGACGCCCTGGTCGAGGAGGTCCGCGAAGCCCTCTCCAACGACCTCGACGCCCCTGCGGCCCTGGCCGCCGTGGACCGCTGGGTGGACGCGCAGAACGCCTCCGACGGCGACGACGAATCGGCCCCCGGCCTGGTCTCCCGCACGGTGGACGCCCTCCTGGGCGTAGCCCTGTAGTCTGCGGCGCCGCTGCCGAGGGCTCCGCCCGGGCGGAAGCAAGACGCCGGGCCGACCGCACATGCGGTCGGCCCGGCGTTCTACTCGGCCCGGCTACGCCTCCGGGGTGTCGTCGCCCGGTTCCTCCGGCGGAGCCGGCGGCTCCTCGGCAGGGGAGTCCTTCCGCTTCGGACGGGTCAGCCCGCTGGAGGTGTCCCGGAGGTACGAGCCGTCGCCCGGCTCGCCGGCGGACCCGGCGGCAGGGTCACGCCGCCGCAGGTACCGCTCGAACTCCCGGGCAATGGCGTCCCCGGACGCCTCCGGCAGATCCGCGGTGTCCCGCGCCTCCTCCAGCGTTTGGACGTACTCCGCCACCTCGCTGTCCTCGGCGGCCAGTTGGTCCACGCCCAGCTGCCACGCCCGCGCGTCCTCCGGGAGTTCGCCCAGCGGGATCCGGATGTCGATCAGATCCTCCAGCCGGTTCAGCAGCGCCAGCGTCGCCTTCGGGTTCGGCGGCTGGGAGACGTAGTGCGGCACCGCCGCCCACAGCGACACCGCCGGGACACCCGCGTGCGTACAGGCCTCCTGGAGGATGCCCACGATCCCCGTCGGGCCCTCGTACTTGGTCTCCTCCAGGTCCATGGTCCGCGCCAGGTCCGCGTCCGACGTGACCCCGCTCACCGGCACCGGCCGCGTGTGCGGCGTGTCCCCGAGCAGCGCCCCCAGGATGACCACCATCTCCACGCCCAGTTCGTGCGCGAAGCCGAGGATCTCGTTGCAGAACGACCGCCACCGCATGGACGGTTCGATGCCGCGCACCAGCACCAGGTCGCGCGGCTTCGCGCCGCCGATCCGGACCACGGACAGCCGTGTCGTCGGCCAGGTGATCTTCCGTACCCCGTTGTCCAGCCACACCGTCGGCCGGTTGACCTGGAAGTCGTAGTAGTCCTCGGCGTCGAGCGCCGCGAACACCTCGCCCTTCCATTCCCGGTCCAGGTGTGCGACCGCACCGGAGGCCGCGTCACCCGCGTCGTTCCAGCCCTCGAACGCGGCCACCATGACCGGGTCGATCAGCTCGGGCACGCCCTCAAGCTCGATCACCCAGGTCTCCTTCCGAAGTTCCCTTGCGTACGTGGGTCAGCCTAAGCCTTGATGAGGCACGGGCCACAGCCCACGACAGAGGGGCGGTTCCCCTCGGAACCGCCCCTCTTCCCCACCTGCGTGAGAGCTATGCCTCCGGCTATGCCTTGTGGCTCAGCATCTCCTCGACGCGGGCCCGTACGGCCTCGTCGTCCAGACCGCGGATGGTCACCGTCGTGCGGCGGCGCAGCACGTCGTCGACCGTCTCGGCCCACTCGATGTCCCGGGCGTAGGCGACCTGCGCCCAGATCTCCGGACCGTCCGGGTGGATGCGCTCGGCCAGCGCCGGGTCCTCGTTCGCGATGCGCGCGATGTCGAAGGCCAGCGAGCCGTAGTGCGAGGCCAGGTGGCGGGCGGTGAGCGGGTCCATCCGCGTGCCGGGCTCGCGGTCCACCAGCAGCCGGTGCGCGACCGCGTTCGGATTGGCGACACCGGGCAGCGCGATCCGGCGGACCAGGGACTTCACCGGCTCCATGTCCTCGGTCAGCGGGCTGCCGGGGAGCTTGGACAGCTTGTCCATGACCACACGGCCGATGTGGCGGTACGTGGTCCACTTGCCGCCGGCGACCGACAGCATGCCGCCCGCGCCTTCGGAGACCACCGTCTCGCGCTTGGCCTTCTCGACGCCGCCGGGGCCGCCGGGAAGTACCCGCAGGCCCGCGAAGGCGTAGGTCATCAGGGAGCGGTCCAGGTCCGCGTCCTTCACCGAGAAGGCCGCCTCGTCCAGGATCTGCTGGATGTCGGCCTCGGTGGCGCGCACGTCCGCCGGGTCGCCCTCGTACACCTCGTCGGTGGTGCCGAGCAGCAGCTGGTCCTCCCAGGGGAGGGCGAAGGTGATGCGGTACTTGTCGATCGGGGTGGCCATGGCGGCCTTCCACGGCGACTTGCGCTTCATCACGATGTGCGCGCCCTTGGAGAGGCGGATCGACGGCATCGCGTGCTTGTCTTCCATGCGCCGCAGGTGGTCCACCCACGGGCCGGTGGCGTTGAGCACGACGCGCGCGTCCACCCCGAACTCGGTGCCGTCCAGGCGGTCCTTGAGCTCGGCGCCGGAGACCCGGCCGCGCGTCATGCGCAGGCCCGTGACCTCGGCGTGGTTGAGGACGACCGCGCCGGACTCGACGGCCGCGCGGACCGTCATGACGGCGACGCGGGAGTCGTTCATCTGGTGGTCGTAGTAGACCGCGACGGCCTTGAGGTTGTCCGTTTTCAGACCGGGGTTGTCGGCGACGGCACGGGCCGGGGATATGACCTTGCCCATGCCGTCGCCGAAGGCCGAGAGGGCGGAGTAGGCGAAGACGCCCGCGCCCAGCTTGGCCGCACCCACCGGACCGCCCTTGTAGACCGGCAGGTAGAAGGTGAGCGGGTTGACCAGGTGCGGGGCCACGTCCTTGGCCAGCACCCGCCGCTCGTGGTGGTTCTCGGCCACCAGCTTGACCGCGCCGGTCTGCAGGTAGCGCAAGCCCCCGTGGACGAGCTTGGAGGAGGCGGAGGAGGTGGCGCCGGCGAAGTCACCGGCGTCCACCATGGCGACCCGCAGACCCGACTGCGCGGCGTGCCAGGCCACCGAGGTGCCCAGGATGCCACCGCCGATGACCAGGAGGTCGTACGTGGCCTTCGCCAACTGCTCGCGGGTCTCGGCGCGGCTCGCGTTCGAACCGGCGGTCGGGTGCGTGCCCAGTGCGGTCACGCTCTGCAGGCTGCTCATATCTCTCTTAGCTCCTCGTCGATAGCGTCAGCTGAGTGAGGTCAGCTGGCGTCTTCGTCGTCGACCCAGCCCATGGACCGCTCGACGGCCTTGAGCCAGCTCTTGTACTCGCGGTCGCGCTGCTCGGCAGGCATCCGCGGGGTCCACTCGGCCGCGCGGCGCCAGTTGGCGCGCAGGGCGTCGGTGTCGGGCCAGAAGCCGACGGCCAGGCCGGCGGCGTAGGCGGCGCCGAGGCAGGTGGTCTCGGCGACCATCGGGCGCACCACGGGGGCGTCCAGGAAGTCCGAGAGCGTCTGCATCAGCAGGTTGTTGGAGGTCATGCCGCCGTCGACCTTGAGGGCGGCGAGCTCGACGCCCGAGTCCTTGGTCATGGCGTCGGTGATCTCGCGGGTCTGCCAGGCGGTGGCCTCCAGGACGGCACGGGCGATGTGCGCCTTGGTGACGTACCGGGTGAGGCCGGCGATCACACCGCGGGCGTCGGCGCGCCAGTACGGGGCGAACAGGCCGGAGAAGGCGGGCACGAAGTAGGCGCCGCCGTTGTCCTCGACCGAGGAGGCCAGCGTCTCGATCTCGGCCGCGGACTTGATCAGGCCCATCTGGTCGCGCATCCACTGGACGAGCGAGCCCGTGACGGCGATGGAGCCCTCCAGGGCGTAGACCGGCTTCTTGTCGCCGATCTGGTAGCCGACCGTGGTCAGCAGGCCGCTGTAGGAGTTGATGATCTTGTCGCCGGTGTTCATCAGCATGAACGTGCCGGTGCCGTACGTGGACTTCGCCTCGCCCTCGGCGAAACAGGTCTGGCCGAACAGCGCGGCCTGCTGGTCACCGAGCGCCGAGGCGACCGGGACGCCGGCGAGGACGCCGTCCTTGACATGGCCGTAGACCTCGGCGGAGGACTTGATCTCCGGGAGGACGGTGAGCGGCACGTCCATGGACTCGGCGATCTTCTCGTCCCAGGCCAGGGTGTGCAGGTTCATCAGCATGGTGCGCGAGGCGTTGGTGACGTCGGTGACGTGGACGCCGCCCTGGGCGCCGCCCGTGAGGTTCCAGATGACCCACGAGTCCATGGTGCCGAAGAGGATGTCGCCGGCCTCGGCGCGCTCGCGCAGGCCCTCGACGTTGTCGAGCAGCCAGCGCACCTTCGGGCCCGCGAAGTAGCTGGCGAGGGGGAGGCCGGTCTCGCGGCGGAAGCGGTCCTGGCCGACGTTGCGGCCGAGCTCCTTGCACAGGGCGTCGGTGCGGGTGTCCTGCCAGACCAGCGCGTTGTGCACCGGCTCGCCGGTGTTCTTGTCCCACAGGACGGTGGTCTCGCGCTGGTTGGTGATGCCGACGGCCTTGACGTCGGCGGCGGTGATCTCGGCCTTGGCGATGGCGCCGGCGACGACCTCCTGGACGTTGGTCCAGATCTCGGTGGCGTCGTGCTCGACCCAGCCCGGCTTCGGGAAGATCTGCTCGTGCTCCTTCTGGTCGACGGCGACGATGCGGCCGTCGCGGTCGAAGACGATGCAGCGGGAGGAGGTGGTGCCCTGGTCGATCGCGGCGATGAAGGGGCCGGTGCTGCTGGTCATGGTGGCTGCTCCTGGCAGGTCTCGTGAGTAGGCGGAATCAGGAGGGCGGTGCGGATCTTACGAACGCGGCCGAAGCTGATCAGGCGAACGCGATGTTGTACAGACCGCCGGCGAGCGCGGCACCGACGAGCGGGCCGACCACCGGGATCCAGGAGTACCCCCAGTCCGAGCCGCCCTTGTTGGGCAGCGGGAGCAGGGCGTGCACGATGCGCGGACCGAGGTCGCGCACCGGGTTGATGGCGTAGCCGGTCGGACCGCCCAGCGAGAGGCCGATGCCGACGACCACGAACGAGGTGATCAGGACGCCGATGACGCCCAGGCCCTTGCCGTCGCCCTGGAGGCCCTGGGTCAGGATGGCCAGGACCAGGACGGCGGTGCCGATGATCTCCGTCGCCAGGTTCTGGACGACGTTGCGGATCTCGGGGCCGGTGGAGAAGATGCCGAGCACCGGGCCGGCGACGTCGTGCGGGTGCGGGTCCTCGGGACCGAGGCGGGCGTCCTTGATGTTCTCGGGGTCCGCCAGGTGTGCGCGGAACTGCCCGTAGTACGTGATCCACATCAGGACCGCGCCGAGCATCGCGCCGAGCAGCTGGCCCGCGAAGTAGACGGGGACGTCACCCCACTCGCCGGTCTTGACGGCGATGCCGACGGTGACCGCCGGGTTGAGGTGCGCGCCGGAGAGCGGCGCGGAGACGTAGGCGGCGATCAGGACCGCGAAGCCCCAGCCGAAGGTGATCGCGAGCCAGCCGGCGCCGCGGGCCTTGGAGCTCTTGAGGGTGAGGGCGGCGCAGACGCCACCGCCGAGCAGGGTGAGCAGGGCGGTACCGATGGTCTCGCCGATGAAGATGTCGGAGCTGGACACCCGCGACTCCTTTGTCTTACGTCCAGGGATGGGTGGACACCGGGTCCCTCCGGTGGTCCACACGCACTCGGTGAGTGCTGCACCGGTCCTTGGCCTCGCCATACCTTAGCGCGTATTGCCGGTAGGTGTTCGACAATGCCGACCGATGAACGGCAGTTTTCCGCCTGAGTGAAGAACGCGTCAAGGGTCGGCCAGGTCAAAGAACCGGATCGTTACCACTCGGTACGATCGCCCAAATCAGGCCATTTGATGATCAGGAAAGAAAAAAATCCACCCAAATGGCGCACGGAGTGGCCTTTGGGTGGACAGGTTGCGATCAGGTCAAGCTCAGAACCGGCCGGCCCCGAGGTCGCGCGAAACCGACCGCGCACAATCCCGCACGGAGGCCACCAGGGACGCCCGGGGCTCCCCGGACTCCCCGCAGACCCGCTCCACGGCCCCCGCGACCGCCACCGCGCCGACGGGCATCCGGCGCCGGTCGTGGATGGGCGCCGCCACCGAGGCGATGCCCTCCCAGGTCTCCTCCACGTCCGAGGCCCAGCCCCGCGCCCGGGTCAGGTCCAGGACCTCCTCGAAGCCCGCCATGTCCGTGACTGTGCGGGGCGTGAACGCCTCCCGGTCCACCTCCACCGCCTCGGTGTGCGCGACCGGGTCGTACGCCGACAGCACCTTGCCCAGGGCCGTGGAGTGCAGCGGCTGCATGGCCCCCACCTCCAGCACCTGGCGGCTGTCGTCGGGCCGGAAGACGTGGTGCATGATCAGCACCCCGCTCTTGTGCAGCACCCCCACGTACACGCTCTCCCCGCTCGCCCGGGCCAGGTCGTCCGTCCAGACCAGGGCTCGGGCGCGCAGCTCGTGCACGTCCAGGTAGCTGTTGCCCAGGCGCAGCAGCTCCGCGCCCAGCTGGTAGCGGCCGGACGCGGGGTCCTGCTCCACGAAGCCCTCGGCCTGCAGGGTGCGCAGGATCCCGTGCGCCGTGCCCTTGGCCAGGCCGAGGGCGGAGGCCACGTCCGACAGGCCCAGCCGGCGCTCCCCGCCCGCCAGGAGCCGCAGCATCGCAGCGGCTCGTTCGAGCGACTGGATGTTCCGTGCCATCGCGCAGCCTCCTGCTGACGTAGTTCGACAATGCTGAACACTATCGGTCGATGCCGACCTTATGCATGGTTGGGCGGTTCCGGAGCGGCGCCGCTCGGTGCACGCCCGGCGCAGGGCCCCGCGCACAGAATGCAGTCCGGCACGTGGGACAACCTCACCGGGGCGGGTGCCGCCGGTTACCCTGGCCGCGTGCACCCTTGACACAGAAGGGGTGCAAAGCCGACAGCCGTCGCATCCCAGGGAGCTCTCCATGGCCTCGTTGCCGAACCTGCCCGCCGACACACAGACCCGGGCCGATGCCCTCCGAGAGGCGTTCGCCACGCGCGTGGTGGTGGCCGACGGGGCGATGGGGACGATGCTCCAGGCGCAGGACCCGACGATGGAGGACTTCCAGCAGCTGGAGGGCTGCAACGAGGTCCTGAACATCACGCGTCCCGACATCGTGCGCTCGGTTCACGAGGCCTATTTCTCGGTGGGCGTGGACTGTGTGGAGACCAACACCTTCGGTGCGAACTACGCGGCGCTCGCGGAGTACGACATCGCCGAGCGGAACTTCGAGCTCTCGGAGTCGGGCGCGCGCATCGCCCGCGAGGTCGCGGACGAGTTCACGGCCTCGACCGGGCAGCAGCGCTGGGTCCTGGGCTCCATGGGGCCGGGTACCAAGCTGCCCACCC
This sequence comes from Streptomyces sp. NPDC048337, assembly GCF_043201175.1. Taxonomy (NCBI): domain Bacteria; kingdom Bacillati; phylum Actinomycetota; class Actinomycetes; order Kitasatosporales; family Streptomycetaceae; genus Streptomyces; species Streptomyces sp. NPDC048337. The sequence continues at coordinate 7,789 of NZ_JBICYR010000006.1, read as the reverse complement.
TCGGCCACATCACGTACGCGCAGATCCGCGACGCCTACCAGATCAACGCCGAGGGCCTGATCTCCGGTGGCGCGGACGCGCTGCTCGTCGAGACCACCCAGGACCTCCTCCAGACCAAGTCCTCCATCATCGGCGCCCGCCGCGCCATGGAGGCCCTCGGCGTCACCGTCCCGCTGATCTGCTCCGTCACCGTCGAGACCACCGGCACCATGCTGCTCGGCTCGGAGATCGGCGCGGCGCTGACCGCGCTGGAGCCGCTCGGCATCGACATGATCGGGCTGAACTGCGCCACGGGCCCGGCCGAGATGAGCGAGCACCTGCGCTACCTGGCGCGCAACGCCCGGATCCCGCTGTCCTGCATGCCCAACGCCGGCCTGCCCGTCCTGACCAAGGACGGCGCCCACTACCCGCTGACCGCCCCGGAGCTCGCGGACGCCCAGGAGACCTTCGTACGCGAGTACGGGCTCTCCCTGGTGGGCGGCTGCTGCGGCACCACCCCCGAGCACCTGCGCCAGGTCGTCGAGCGGGTCCGCGGCACGGCCGTCACCGAGCGCAGCCCCCAGCCCGAGCCCGGCGCCGCCTCGCTCTACCAGACGGTGCCGTTCCGCCAGGACACCTCGTACATGGCGATCGGTGAGCGGACGAACGCGAACGGGTCCAAGAAGTTCCGCGAGGCCATGCTCGACGGCCGCTGGGACGACTGCGTGGAGATGGCGCGCGACCAGATCCGCGAGGGCGCGCACATGCTCGACCTCTGCGTCGACTACGTGGGCCGCGACGGCGTCGCCGACATGGAGGAGCTTGCCGGCCGCTTCGCCACGGCCTCCACGCTGCCGATCGTCCTGGACTCGACCGAGGTTCCCGTCATCAAGGCGGGCCTGGAGAAGCTGGGCGGCCGCGCCGTCATCAACTCCGTGAACTACGAGGACGGCGACGGCCCGGAGTCCCGCTTCGCGAAGGTCACCCGCCTCGCCCAGGAGCACGGCGCCGCGCTGATCGCGCTGACCATCGACGAGGAGGGCCAGGCCCGTACCGTCGAGCACAAGGTCGCCATCGCCGAGCGCCTGATCGAGGACCTCACCACCAACTGGGGCATCCGCGAGTCGGACATCCTCATCGACACCCTGACCTTCACCATCTGCACGGGTCAGGAGGAGTCCCGGGGCGACGGCATCGCGACGATCGAGTCGATCCGCGAGCTCAAGCGCCGCCACCCGGACGTCCAGACCACCCTGGGTCTGTCGAACATCTCCTTCGGTCTGAACCCGGCCGCCCGTGTCCTGCTGAACTCGGTCTTCCTCGACGAGTGCGTGAAGGCGGGCCTGGACTCGGCGATCGTCCACGCGAGCAAGATCCTGCCGATCGCCCGCTTCGACGAGGAGCAGGTCTCCACCGCCCTCGACCTCATCTACGACCGCCGCGCCGAGGGCTACGACCCGCTGCAGAAGCTCATGGCGCTCTTCGAGGGCGTCAACACCAAGTCCCTCAAGGCAGGCCGCGCCGAGGAACTCCTCGCGCTGCCCCTGGAGGAGCGGCTTCAGCGCCGGATCATCGACGGTGAGAAGAACGGCCTGGAGGCCGACCTCGACGAGGCCCTGCAGACCCGCCCGGCCCTGGACATCGTCAACGACACCCTGCTGGAGGGCATGAAGGTCGTCGGTGAGCTGTTCGGCTCCGGCCAGATGCAGCTGCCGTTCGTCCTCCAGTCGGCCGAGGTCATGAAGACGGCCGTCGCCTACCTCGAGCCGCACATGGAGAAGTCGGACGACGAGGGCAAGGGCACGATCGTTCTGGCCACCGTGCGCGGCGATGTCCACGACATCGGCAAGAACCTCGTCGACATCATCCTCTCCAACAACGGCTACAACGTCGTGAACATCGGGATCAAGCAGCCGGTCTCCGCGATCCTGGAAGCCGCGCAGGAGCACAAGGCCGACGTCATCGGCATGTCCGGCCTCCTCGTCAAGTCGACGGTGATCATGAAGGAGAACCTGGAGGAGCTCAACCAGCGCAAGCTGGCCGCCGACTACCCGGTCATCCTCGGCGGCGCCGCCCTGACCCGCGCCTACGTCGAACAGGACCTCCACGAGATCTACGAGGGCGAAGTCCGCTACGCCCGCGACGCCTTCGAAGGCCTCCGCCTCATGGACGCCCTCATCGCCGTCAAGCGCGGCGTCCCCGGAGCCACCCTGCCCGAGCTCAAGCAGCGCCGCGTCGCCAAGCGCGACACACCGCTCGTCCAGGTCGAGGAGCCGGAGGAGCCCGGCGGCCGCTCCGACGTGGCCGTCGACAACCCCGTCCCCACCCCGCCGTTCTGGGGCACCCGCGTGGTCAAGGGCATCCCGCTCAAGGACTACGCCTCCTGGCTCGACGAGGGCGCCCTCTTCAAGGGCCAGTGGGGCCTCAAGCAGGCCCGCGCCGGCGGGGCCACGTACGAGGAGCTCGTCGAGAGCGAGGGGCGTCCGCGCCTGCGCGGCCTGCTCGACAAGCTGCACACGGAGAACCTCCTGGAGGCGGCCGTCGTCTACGGCTACTTCCCCTGCGTGTCCAAGGGCGACGACCTGATCATCCTGGACGAGGAGGGCAACGAGCGGACCCGCTTCACCTTCCCGCGCCAGCGCCGCGGCCGCCGCCTGTGCCTCGCGGACTTCTTCCGTCCGGAGGAGTCCGGCGAGACCGACGTCGTCGGCCTCCAGGTGGTCACCGTCGGATCGAAGATCGGCGAGGCCACGGCCAAGCTCTTCGAGTCCGACTCCTACCGCGAGTACCTGGAGCTGCACGGCCTGTCCGTCCAGCTCGCCGAGGCCATGGCCGAGTACTGGCACGCCCGCGTCCGCGCCGAGCTCGGATTCGGCGGCGAGGACCCGGCCAAGGTCGAGGACATGTTCGACCTCAAGTACCGCGGCGCCCGCTTCTCCCTCGGCTACGGTGCCTGCCCCGACCTGGAGGACCGCGCCAAGATCGCCGACCTCCTCCAGCCGGAGCGCATCGGGGTCCACCTCTCCGAGGAGTTCCAGCTCCACCCGGAGCAGTCCACGGACGCGATCGTGATTCACCACCCCGAAGCGAAGTATTTCAACGCACGCTGAGGCAGACCGACGTACAATTGTCGGTCCCATACAGGCCGGTCGCCTGTTCCCCGGGGTGATGCCCCGCGGGAAGAGGTGACCGGCCTTCTCGTCCCTTCTGAGAGGCGCGCGCATGACGAGCACCGTTCCCGCCCCCGTCGCCCGTACGGCCGACGGCTCGGCCCTCCAGGCGGTGCTGCTCGACATGGACGGCACCCTCGTCGACACGGAGGGCTTCTGGTGGGAGATCGAGGCTGAGATCTTCCACGAGCTCGGCCACCGGCTCGACGAGTCCTGGCGCGACATCGTCGTCGGCGGCCCCATGACCCGCAGTGCGGCCTTCCTGATCGAGTCCACCGGCGCCGACATCACCCTCACCGAGCTCAGCGTCCTGCTGAACGAGCGCTTCGAGGCGCGCATCGCCGACCGGGTGCCCCTCATGCCCGGCGCCGAGCGGCTGCTGAGCGAGCTGGCCCGGCACAACGTGCCCACCGCCCTCGTCTCCGCCTCCCACCGCCGGGTCATCGACCAGATCCTGCTGACCCTCGGCCGCGACCGCTTCACCATGACCGTCGCCGGCGACGAGGTGGCCCGCACCAAGCCGCATCCCGACCCCTACCTGCTCGCCGCCCGGACCCTCGGGGCGCACCCCTCGCGCTGCGCCGTCATCGAGGACACCGCCACCGGTGTCGCCGCCGCCGAGGCCGCGGGCTGCCGGGTCGTGGCCGTCCCCTCGGTCGGTGTGATCGCGCCCGCGCCCGGCCGTACGGTCGTCCGCTCGCTGGAGGACGTGGACCTGCCGTTCCTGCGCTCCCTCATCACTCCGATGAACTGAGCGCACACGCTCCGTACCGAATGGAATCCCGTCAGGACCGAGGTCCTGCGGAAGGATCTTCCGTCGCAGGCCCCGGAGGCTGAAATTCCATCCCGCCCGGGGCAGTTGCCCAGGGTGACCTTCGTCACCTGCGACACCCCGGACGGGCCTGTCCGGGGCCTCCGACGCCTTCCCTTGTGTCCGGATTGATCAGCTCCTGACCGAGTCTGTGCAGAGCCTCAGATGGACAGCCAGTCCGCTCCCATCACGGTGCGATTACGCCCCAAGTCGGGCCAGTTCCAGCCATCCCGTCCCGGACCACTAGGGTCGATGCGGGCGCATCGCCGCACCTCTGCCATCCCGGACGCACACCCCTGTGCCGGGATCGCGTGGACCGATCGTCACACCACCGGCCCGATCGTTCCGCCCTGAACGGGCGACCGCCGCGAAGTGCCCTTTACGTCGCTTTGATCAAGTGCCGGTTACAGGGAGTACTTCCAGCATGAACCGCAAGACCATGGTGCTGACGGCCGCGGCCGGACTGCTCACCCCCGCGCTGGCCGCATGCGGCAGCGCGAGCGGCGGAGGAGCAGGATCCGGAGCGATCGTCGTCGGCACCACCGACCGGTTCGAAGCCGCCGATACCGCCCCCGCCCCGTTCGACCCCGCCTACGCCTACGACGCCGGCGCCTGGAACGTACTGCGCCAGACCGTCCAGACGCTCATGCACACCCCGCGCGGCGGCGGCCAGCCCGTCCCCGAAGCGGCCTCCGACTGCCGCTTCACCGACGTCGGCAACGAGAGCTACCGCTGCACCCTGCGCCCCGGGCTGAAGTTCGCGAGCGGCGACCCGCTCACCGCCAAAGACGTCAAGTTCTCCATCGACCGCGTCCTCGCCATCAAGGACGAGAACGGCCCGTCCTCGCTGCTCTCCACCCTCGACAACGTCGAGGTCAAGGGAGCCGACACCGTCGTCTTCCACCTGAAGACCCCCGACGCGACCTTCCCGTTCAAGCTCTCCACCCCCGCCACCGGCATCGTCAGCGAGAAGAACTACGAAGCCAGGAAGCTCCGCGAGGGCTTCGCCGTGGACGGCTCCGGCCCGTACACGATGAAGGCCGAGGTCAAGAACGACCGGCTCGTCCGCGCCGTCTTCACCAAGAACCCGAACTACAAGGGCGACCTCAAGCTCCGCAACGACAAGGTCGAACTGCGCACCTACGCCGACTCCGCGGCCATGGGCAAGGCACTGACCGACGGGTCCATCCACATGGTCTCCCGCACCCTCTCGCCCGCCCAGATCACCGAGCTGTCCGCCCGGCCGCCCAAGGGCGTCAAGCTCGTCCCCATGCCCGGCCTGGAGATCCGCTACCTCGGCTTCAACACCGAGGCCCCCGTCGTCAAGGACAAGGCCGTACGCCAGGCCCTCGCCGCCGCGGTCGACCGCAACGCGGTCATCTCCAAGGTCTACGGCAAGTCCGCGCAGCCGCTCTACTCGCTGGTCCCCACCACCGTGACCGGCCACGTCAACTCCTTCTTCAGCAAGTACGGCGAGGCCAACACCGCCAAGGCCGCCACCCTGCTGAAGGACGCCGGGATCAAGACCCCGGTCAAGCTCACCCTGAACTACACGTCCGACCACTACGGCGACGGCACGGCCGCCGAGTTCGAAGCCCTCAAGACCCAGCTGAACTCCACCCAGCTGTTCGACATCACCGTCCAGGGCAGCGAATGGGCCGACTTCCGCCCCGCACAGAAGAAGGGCGACCACGCCGCATACGGGCTCGGCTGGTTCCCCGACTACCCGGACGCCGACAACTTCCTCGCCCCGTTCCTGGAGCAGGACAACTTCCTGGGCACGCCCTACGCCAACAGCGCGGTGCGCACCCGGCTCATCCCCGAATCCCGGCGCGCCGTCGACCGCAACGTCGCCGTCCCCGCGATCACGGAGATGCAGGACATCGTCGCCGAGGACGTGCCCGTCCTGCCCCTGTGGCAGGGCAAGCAGTACGTCGCCGCACGCGACGGGATCACCGGAGTGGAGTGGTCGGTCAACGCCATCTCCGACCTCCAGCTGTGGGAGCTCGGCCGGGGTGTCAGCGGCTGAGACCGGCAACAACCGGCAGCGGGTGTCGCGGGCCGGAGCAACGAAACAGTTCGACTGTGAAGGACGTTCGCGTGATACGACGTAACCAGTGGCTGGCGGCCCCGCTCGGCGCAGCCACCGCCGCCGCGCTGCTCAGCGGTTGCGGCTCGACCGATGGCTCCAACGCCGGCAGCGGCAAGGGCGTGGTCATGGGGATCTCCGACAAGGTGAAGTCCACCGACCCGGCCTCCGGCTACGACCCGGGCTCCTGGCTGCTCTTCAACAACGTCTTCCAGTCGCTGCTGAGCTTCCCCAAGGGCGGCACCACCCCCGAGCCCGACGCCGCCCAGGCATGCGGCTTCGAGGGCAGCGACAGCAAGGTGTTCAAGTGCACCCTGCGCTCCGGCCTGAAGTTCAGCAACGGCCACTCCCTCACCTCCAAGGACGTCAAGTACTCCTTCGAGCGCACCCTGAAGATCAACGACGAGAACGGCCCCGCCGTCATGCTCGCGTCGATCGCCGGCATCGACGCCCCCGACGGCAAGACCGTCGTCTTTCGCCTCAAGACGCCCGACGCGACCTTCCCCAGCAAGATCGCATCGGGTGCGGGCTCCATCGTCGACCACAGCGAGTACCCGGCCGACAGGCTCCGCACGGACAACAAGGCCGTCGGCTCCGGCGTCTACAAGCTGGACTCCTTCAGCGAGAAGAGCGCCAGCTTCTCGGTCAACGACTCCTACACCGGCAAGGCCAAGGCCAAGAACAACGGCGTGACGCTGAAGTTCTTCAACGGCGACCAGGCCGCCCTCAAGACGGTCCTGGAGAGCGGCGACGTCGACTTCGCCTTCCGCGGCCTGGCCGCCAAGGACATCGCAGGCCTCGCCGCCGCCAAGACCGGCGACAACAAGGTCGACGTCGTCCAGGGCACCGGCGCCGAGGTCGAGCACATGGTCTTCAACATGAACGACCCGGTCGCCGGCAAGCTCCCCGTCCGCAAGGCCATCGCCTACCTCGTCGACCGCGAAGCGCTCGTCAAGGACGTGTACGCGGGCACCGCCGCCCCGCTCTACTCGATCGTCCCGGCCGGCATCGCCGGACACACCACCCCCTTCTTCGACCGCTACGGCGGCAGCCCGAACGTCGAGAAGGCCAAGGCCGTCCTCAAGGCCGCCGGCATCAACGGCAAGATCAAGCTGACCCTGTACTCCACCCCGTCCCGCTACGGCCCCTCCACCGACCAGCAGTTCCAGGTCATCGCCAAGCAGCTCAACGACAGCGGCCTCTTCGAAGCCGACATGAAGTCCGTCGAGTTCGAGCAGTACGAGAAGGACATCCAGGACGGCAAGTACGGCGTCTACGTGAAGGGCTGGGTGCCGGACTACCCGGACGCCGACAACTTCACCCAGCCGTTCTTCGGCCCGGACAACGTCCTCCACAACAACTACGACAACAAGGAGATCAGCGGGACCATCATCCCGTCGACCTCCGCGAAGTCCGACCGCACCGCGGCCAACACCGACTACAACCGGCTCCAGGACATCGTCGCCGACGAGCTTCCGATCCTCCCGCTCTGGCAGGGCAAGCAGTACGCCGTCACCCGCCAGAACGTGACCGGCCTGCAGTGGTCCCTGGACGCCTCGACCGTCTTCCGCTTCTGGGAGATCAGCAAGGGCTGAGCACCCGGACGACGGAAGGGGCCGGGGGGGGGGGGGGCGGCGGCGCGCCCGCCCCCCCCCCCCCCCCCCCCCCCCCCCCCCCCCCCCCGGCGCCCCCCCCCCCCCCCCCCCCCCCCCCCCCCCCCCCCCCCCCCCCCCCCCCCCC
>NZ_JBICYR010000005.1:385254-403804 GCF_043201175.1 Streptomyces sp. NPDC048337 | reverse complement strand
TTCTGCTGAGTTCCAGCCGGGCCCACCACCCCGCCCCTACACTCCGAGCGAACCCTTCGACCAGGCCAGATAGCGAACCGCCACTGGAGTACTAGGCGCGGGGCGGGTGCCGTGAGGTGAGTTCTGGTGGGGACGCGCGAGCAGATCGTGGACGCCGCGAACAGACTGTTCTGCGAGCAGGGGTTCGAGCGGACGTCGTTCGCCGCCATCGCCGAGACGGTCGGGATCTCTCGCGGGAACTTCTACTACCACTTCAAGACCAAGGACGAATCCTCGAAGCGGTGATCCAGGCCCGCCTGGCCGGCACGGCGCAGATGCTGGCCGAGTGGGGTGAGGGTGCAGCCGGCCCGCTGGAGCGGGTGCGGCGGTTCATCGAGATCGTCATCACCAACCAGGGCGACATCGAGAACTACGGATGCCCGGTCGGGACCCTCACCAGCGAGCTGGCCAAGCTCGGCCACCCCTCCCGCACACATGCGGTCGGCGTGTTCGAGGTGTTCCGCGCCTGGTTGCGCGGGCAGTTCGAAGAACTCGGGCGAGCGGCGGACGCCGATGACCCTCGCCATGCATGTCCTGACCTTCAGCCAGGGCGTCGCGACGCTGTCGAACGCATTCCAAGACCGTGCCTACGTACGCCGCGAGGTCGACCGGCTCCACACCTGGCTGACCGAGCAGTCCTCCACGTCTTGATCATGCACCTTCCCCTTCGCGCCGCACCCGTTCACTTCACCGGTATCCGACAAGGAGATTGACGTGTACGCCGTCCTGCTTCGCTTCTCCGCCAACAAGGCACAGGCGTCCGAGCACATGGCCGGACATCAGGACTGGATCCGTCGCGGTATGGAAGACGGAGTCTTCCTCCTGGTCGGAAGCATCCGTCCCGGGCAGGGCGGCGCCATCCTCGCCGACTGACCCGGCGGCACACGGCCCGTAGCTCAGTGCGGCCTCGCCCCCGGATTCCGAGGGCGAGGCGTCCAGCCGGCCAGGACCAGCACGGGGAGCGGGAGCAGGAGCAGGGTCGCCGCCGCCAGGGCGATGGCGTGATGCGCCGCGTTGCCGTTCATGGGTACCTCTCTGGGAGGACGCCCACGGTAGAGGGGCTCCGCAGGGCGCGTGCATGCCGGACTTCGGCAATGACCGACGACTGCCGCTGCCGTCAGAGACCCGTTAAAGGTGCGTAAGGGATGTATAAAGTAGCCGGTGGTGTGCCGGGAAGCCTGGTCGGCGAACAGGGGACAACTCTCTTCGCAGATCGGGGCTGCTGCCATGGTGCTCGTCGCTGTATTCGGTGTTGCTCTGCTGATCGCGGTACTGCTGTCCGGGCTCGCCGCCCGCACGGTGCTGTCGACATCCCTTCTGTTCCTGCTCGGCGGGGCGCTCGTCAGCGACGGGTTCCTTGGGCTGGTCCACATCACCGCCGACAGCGAGATCGTCTCCGTCACCGCCGACCTCGCGCTGTTCTCCGTGCTGTTCACGGACGGCATGCACGTCTCCTTCCCGAAGCTGCGGGCGAACTGGAAGAACCCGGCCCGGGCCCTGGGTCTGGGAATGCCGTTGGCGATGGCGGGCATGGCCCTGATCACCCACTACCTGGTGGGGCTGGACTGGACGACCTCCTTCCTGGTGGGCGCCGTACTCGCGCCGACGGACCCGGTGTTCGCCTCGGCGATCGTCGGGCGCCGGGAGGTGCCGGCGAAGCTGCGGCAGCTGCTGAACGTGGAGAGCGGGATCAATGACGGCCTCGCGCTGCCCGTCGTGCTCGTCCTGATCGCCGCCGCCGGCCCCACCTCCGGGCAGGCCCAGGCCTCCGTCGGTGAGATCGCCCTGGAGCTCGGGATGGGTCTGGCCTTCGGAGCCGTGCTTCCGCTCGGGGTCGCGTCGCTGGTCCGACTGCGGCTGCTGGGAGCGGAGCCGAAGCTCCAGCCGCTGCTGCCGCTCGCGACCGGGATCATCCTGTACGCGGCCTGCCACCTGACCCACGCCAACCCGTACCTGGCCGCCTTCTCCGCCGGTGCCGTGCTGGCCTCCGTATCGCCCGAGGCGAAGACGGTGTTCGAGCCGCTCGGCGAGGCGCTGGCGGAGCTGGCGAAGTTCGCCGCGCTGCTGGTCTTCGGGGCGCTGCTGACGCCGCAGCTGTTCGGTGACCTGTCGGTGGGCGGGTACGTGGCGGTCGTTCTGGCGATCATGCTGATCCGGCCCGCTTCGCTCCTGGTGTCGCTGCTGGGGGCGCGGGTCGAGCGGCGGGAGAAGCTGGTCGCCGCATGGTTCGGCCCGAAGGGCTTCGCTTCCGTGGTCTACGGGCTGCTGGTGCTCCAGGCCGGAATCCCGCAGGGCGAGGCCGCGTACACACTGATCGCCGTCTGCATCGCCTTCTCGATCATCGCTCACAGCAGCACCGACGTGCCGATCGCCCGGCTGTTCCGCGTCGACGACCCCGCCGATCTTCCCGACGGCCGGGCATCAGCCCCTGCCGTCCCCGCCCCGCGCAGTGCAACCGACCAGGAGAGGCGCCATGCCAGCCCGTGATCTCGCCGAGCCCTATCCCCATGTGACGAGCGACGACCAAGCCGTCGACGCCGTACGACTGGTGGCCGAGCGGAACCTGCCCGCGCTCCTGGTCCTGGACACCGACGGCACTCCGTACGCCGTCGTGCCCGGCTCCCAGCTCGTACGGCAGCTCGTCCCGGAGTACGTGATGGAGGACCCGCTGCTGGCCGCAGTCATCGACGAGCGGCACGCGGAGGCGTTGGCCGAGGAACTCGTCGGCAAGACGGTCGCCGAGTGGCTGCCCCGGCGGACCTTCAAGCCGCAGTACGTCGGCCCCGACGCCGGGACGCTTCAGATCGCGGCCGTCATGGCCCGTTCCCACGTCCCGCTTGTCGCGGTCCTGGAACGTGAGGGCGAGGGAAGCCGGCTGGTCGGGGTGGTCTCGGCCGCACGGCTCATGCGGCACCTGCTCGAAGCGGGCGGGCAGGCGTGAGCAACTGGCAGAGCTGGGCCGCCGTCGCCGTCTTCGCCGGCACCTATCTCCTGATCATCACCGAGTGGGTGCACCGCGTCGCGGCGGCCCTCGGCGGGGCCGCACTCATGCTGGCCATCGGCGCGACCGACGACATCTCGGCGTTCCACTCCGACGAGACCGGCATCGACTGGAACGTCATCTTCCTGCTCCTCGGAATGATGGTGATCGTCGGCATACTGAAGCGCACCGGCCTCTTCGAGTACCTGGCGATCTGGTCCGTGAAGAGGGCCAGGGCCCGCCCCTTCCGGGTCATGACGATGCTGGTCGTCATCACGGCGATCGCCTCCGCCCTGCTGGACAACGTGACGACGGTGCTGCTCGTCGCACCCGTCACCCTGCTGGTGTGCGACCGGCTGCGGCTGCCCGCCGCGCCGTTCCTGATCGCCGAGGTCTTCGCCTCGAACATCGGCGGCACCGCCACGCTCGTCGGTGACCCGCCCAACATCATCATCGCCAGCCGGGCCGGTCTCACCTTCAACGACTTCCTCGTCCACCTCGCTCCCCTGTGCGCGGTCCTGATAGTCGTCCTGGTGCTGCTGTGCCGGGTGATGTTCGCCAAGCACTTCGTCTACGACGAGAAGCGCGCGGCCGAGCTGATGGAACTGCGCGAGCGTGAGGCCATCTCGGATCCCCGGCTCCTCGGCCAGGGCCTGGGGGTCCTCGCCCTGGTCGTCGCGGGCTTCGTCCTCCACCCCGTCCTGCACTACGAGCCCAGCGTGGTCGCCCTCCTGGGTGCCGGACTGCTCGTGGCCATCTCGAAGGTGGAGACCGGCGAGGTGCTGGGCGAGGTGGAGTGGCCCACCCTCGCGTTCTTCGCCGGGTTGTTCGTCATGGTCGGTGCGCTCATCGAGACCGGCGTGATCGGCACGCTGGCCCACTCCCTCGCCGAAGCCATCGGCGGCGCGGAACTCGGCGGCTCCATGCTGCTGCTGGGCGGCTCCGCCGTCCTGTCCGGCATCGTGGACAACATCCCCTACGTGGCCACCATGGCCCCGGTCACCGACCAGCTGGTCACCGACATGGGCGGCGACCCCGATCACGTCCTGTGGTGGGCCCTTGCTCTCGGCGCCGACCTCGGCGGCAACGCCACCGCCATCGGCGCCTCCGCCAACGTCGTCGTCCTCGGCATCGCCGAACGCAACCGCACCCCCATCACCTTCTGGCAGTTCACCAAGTACGGGCTGATCGTCACCGCCGCCACCGTCGCCGTGGCCGCCCTGTATCTGTGGCTGCGCTATTTCGCTCTGTCCTGAGAACAGAGAAGGAGCCTGATCCGGATGACGACCAACAGGCTGAGCCGGGCCAAGGAGCGTGCCTTAACTCTCTGCGGCGTCGCCGCCGGTCACGGCGGGACGCCACCGGATAGGCACCCCGCCCCCAGACCTGCGGACAGGTACTGGATGGCTGGACTCAGGACCCGCTGCCGGGCCAGCCCAGCAGGCGGGCGCCGATCACCGCGGTCTGCAGGGTGTACCGGTGCTGGGGGTCGGCGGGGTCGGCCTGGGTGAGGGTGTGGATGCGCTCGAGCCGGTACGTCAGCGCCCGCACGCTCAGCGACAGCCGGCGGGCCGCCTCGGTGGCGACGCAGCCGCTGTCGAAGTACGCGGCCAGCGTGTCGAGCAGCGGCCCGGCGCCGCCGCGGGCCTGGCGCAGCGGGCCGAGCATGCTCTCCACCAGGTCGGCCATGGCCTGCCGGTCGCGCGTGAGGACCGGATAGACCAGCAGGTCCGCGGCGTGCAGTACCGGGCCTTCCAGTTTCATCCGGTCGGCCAGGTCGAGCGCGTTGAGGGCCTCCTCGTACGAGTGGACGACCCCGCCCGCGCCCGGATGGGAGCGGCCGATCGCGACCCGGCCGCCGTCGGTGGCCGCGTACGCCCGCTTGGCGAAGTAGGCCAGTACGTCGGGCTGGTCGCCGGGGGCCACGCAGATGAGCCGGCCGTCCTTGGTGGCCAGCAGAATCTTCCGGTTGCCGAACCGGGAGAGGACCGCTTCCTCGATCCCCCGGGCCACCGGGTAGCCGTCACCGTACGGCTCGGGCCCGGCGGCAACCGCGACCGCATGTGCCTGGGCGAGCCTCAGGCCGAAGCGCTCGGCGCGCTCGGCGAGGCGGCCCAGGTCGCTGCGCCCGTACAGCAGGTCATCGATGAACTCCCGGCGCGCGGCCTCCTCCTGGCGGACCGCGTGGTGCTGGGCACGCTCGTAGCCCTCGGCGAAGGCGTCCACCGCCTGCTCCACCACCGCCAGCAACGAACCCACCGCCGCGGAGGCCAGTTGCGGCTGGATCTCCTGCGCGGCGGCGAGGTGCTCCCGTATGAGCCCGCGCAGCGGCAGCCCGGCCTCCGCCGCCCGCTCGCCCTGCGCACGCCGGGACTCCAGCTCGGTGCGGGTGAGCCGACGTCCTGTGGCGCATGCGCCCAGCAGGATCTCGGCATACCCCGTCACATGGTTCTCCGGCGCTTCCTGGTCCGCCACGGCCCTCCCCCGATCCTGACGCGCCCCTGATGAGTCCTTGACGCGGGGACCAGGGTGACACGTGCCGCGCGGGAAGCCGTCATCGGCATGAAGGCGCCGTAAAGACTGCCGGTCACCGGCAATGCGCTGCCGCATCCCGGACGGGCAGGATCAGTGCACGGGGGAAGCCGAAACCGGCCGGATGCCGAACCGCGGAAGCGGAGGGGGCGGCATCCGGGCCGGTTACGGGCAGCTGTGTCAGGCGGTCGCCTTGAGTGCGGCCGCGCCGAAGGACACGTCGAAGCGGTCGCACCAGATGGTGACGCTGCTGTAGTCGGCGAGGTTCACGTCGGCCGGGATCTCGTAATTCTGGTCGCCCTTGTTTCCCTTGAGCTTGCCCAGGCTCACGTATTTACCGTCGTCGAAGACGCTCCAGCCGGCCTCGCCCTCCTTGACCGGTGCGTCGGTGAGCCAGACCCGCAGGTCGGGGCCGCTGCTGGTGTCCAGGTTCTCCAGGCGCAGGGTGTGGGAGCCGTCGGCAAGCCGGACGAGCTTCACCGTGCCGGTGGTGGTGTGCTCGTGGCTGATCAGGGTGCCCTGCGCCACGGTCTGCGGACCGGTCGGCGCGGCCGATGAGGCGGGGCCGGGCGCGCTCGGCGCCGCCGACGTCGTCGGGAGGGCCTCGCGGACGGTCTCGTCCTGCCAGAGCTTCCACGGCTGGAACCAGTACAGCCCCGCGCCCAGCACCACCGCGGCAGCGATCAGCGAACCGATTACGATCCTGCCGCGCCGCCCTGCACCTGCCGCCATCGAAGCCTCTTCCTCACGGGTCCGTCAGGGCGCATTCAACCGTGGTGCGGCACCCTGATGCCAGGCCGGACCGGATGACGGAATGCTTACGGCCCGGTCCGGGAACGGCGGGACACGAGCGTGTCTCCTGGCAGGGAGGGAGAAGCGGCGACTCCAGCCTCCCATCCCGCGGGGCGGGGGTACAGGACCCCGCCCCGCGGCGGGCGTCACAGCGTGCGGAGCCTGGTGCTGAAGACCTGGGCCGCGACCTTGTCGCCGAGGACGAGGCCGTCCGCGGCGTCCCAGGGGTAGTGGACGCCGAGCCAGACGCGGCTGTCCGCGTCCTCCCTGGCGGCGGCGCTGAAGCTGGTGAAGTGGCGCTGCTTGACGGGGGCCAGGGGCTCGTCGGTGGTGAGGTCGAAGGCGATGTTGTCACTGCCGAAGTAGCGCTTCATGACTCCCGCCCAGGCGGCGCCGAAGGAGGCGTGGCCCGAGACGTAGGCGGGGAAGCACGGGTTGACGTTGACGCCGTCGTTGTTCTTCAGGAGCGGCTTCCACTGGGGGTCGAGACCTCCCTCGCGGATCGCGGACACGGGCCGCCACAGATCGATCGGAGTGGAGAACTTCGCGTCCCGGACGGCTATGCCGGTGTCGGCGAGGGCGATCGAGACGAGTGCGAAGAGGCGGGCGTTGGCGTACGTGCTCAGGCCGCGGGCCTTGGCGACCTCGCGGGTGGCCTGGAGCATGTGGCCCGGGGGCTTGTACGTGGTGTCGTTGTCGTTGGCCCAGAACCAGGCGGCGTTCAGCTGGTCCGGGGTGCGGTTGATCACCGGTGTGGCGGCCGTGGGAGCAGCCGCGCCGGCCGTCCGGACGGCTTCGACCTGGGCCTTGTACTCGGGGCTGGCCACGAGGTTCTCGTACGTGCCGAACTGCGCGAGCGTGGTGGGCCGGAACTGCGAGCCGGAGCTCAGCGAGAACGGCTTGACCTGGCCCCAGGACGGGTTGACCGCGTCGCCGTCCACCTGGCACTTCGCATCGACCATGTCGGGGTAGCTGGTGGGCCGCCAGGACCCCGGCTTGTTGTCGCCGGTGTACGCCCGCTTGTCGTCCGAACCGTCCCCGGCTCGGGCGTTCATCATCTGCTTGACCATCCCGCCGACGACGGTTGCGTCCAGCACGTCGAAGCCGGTCGGTTCGCTGCCGAACCGCTCGCGGAAGCGCTGGTCGAGGTAGGCCGTGAAATCGGGTGAGTTCTTGTCGGGCCGGTTCACGCCGTAGAGGTTGAGCAGGATGTTGTACGCGGTGCGTCCGACGACCCGTTCCTCCTCGTCGGGTCCCTCGATCCAGCCGGCGTAGTTCTCCGCGTGGATGTAGGCCTCGGAGGTCATCCGGCCTTTCCACTTGAGCTGGTACGAGCTCTCCACGTCGTAGATCGCGGCGTTCATCATGGCGGCCGCGCGTGCCATCGGGACCGGTCCGCCCCCTGCCTTGCGGAAGATGTTCTGGAGCACGTCGTTCCAGTAGTGCACCGGGTCGGCGATCGACTGCGTCGGCAGCGCTGCATGGGCGGGCTGCGGGGCGACCGTGAGGATGCTTCCGGTCGCCGCCAGGACGGCCGCCGCCGCCAGCGCACGACGGCACGTCCGGGTACGGGTACGGGTACGGGTTCTGGCGGTGGTGCGGGTGCTTTCGGGCATGGCTCGATTCCCCCTGATCACGCACGTGTCAACGGCCGCCGGACCGGCGGCGGCGCGATCATGGCGTGAGCTCAGCCCCATTGGCATGTACCAAAGCGGACACGCGCGCGGAATGGCCGGTCCCGCGCACACGGAAGGCGTGAACCCTCCGTGTACGGATCGGACATGTCGGCTCTCGGACCGGTTCTGCCCGTGGGGCGGATCGGGTGCTTCTTGCCCGGCCGGCGGGCGTGACGGATGCGAGGCGGCTTCGCCGTGGCGTGTCACGGAACGTCCGGGTCCGCCATGCGGCAAGTTCTTTTCAACAGCGGATGTCCTGTAGATCCCGTATGTGGAAGTCTGTGGAGGTGCTGCGTGGACGCGGACGGCAGCGGGTCGGGCGACCCCGAGGACACGCCACGGCCCTCGCCCGGGGAAGGGAGGCCATCAGGCCGGCCCATACCCCGCGAGGCCGGTACACCGGCCGCACCCGGAGGCCCGTCGCGTCCGGAACCCGGCGAGGGCCGATCAGGCCGGCCAGCCTCGGCTCGACTCCGGGCAGCGCTGGCATCCGCACGGTCGGCCGGGCCGCCGCCGGGTCCGTCGCGTCCCGGGTTCTGGCGCAGCCCGTTGCGGGGGCCGTGGTTGACGGCGGTGTTCGGGCTGGTCCTGCTGGTCGGGATCACCGTGCTGTTCGTGACGGGCTTGTTGTCGTATGCCGCGTACAACCCGGATCTGGCTGCGCGCAACGACCAGACGCCGGACAAGGGGTGGCTCGGCTTCTACCTGTTCTCCTGGCCGACCTCGCCGTACTGGCTCTACCGGGTCACCCAGGGGGTGCATGTCACGCTCGGGGTGGTGCTGGTGCCGGTGCTCCTGGCGAAGCTGTGGTCGGTGATCCCGAAGCTGTTCGAGTGGCCTCCGGTGCGGTCGGTCGCGCACGGGGTCGAGCGGTTGTCCCTGCTTCTGCTGGTGGGGGGTGCGGGGTTCGAGTTCGTCACCGGCATCCTCAACGTGCAGCTGCATTACGTCTTCCCGGGCTCGTTCTACACCCTGCACCTCTACGGGGCCTGGGTGTTCATCGGTGCCTTCGTGGTCCACGTGGTCTTCCGGTTGCCGAGGGCCCTGCGCGCGGTCGGGCACCGGCTGGGGGAGCCGGCGGCCGGTTCGCAGGAGGCGGCCGGGCTGGTCTCGCCGAGCCCGGCCGTGCCGACGATCTCCCGGCGGGGTGCGGTGGGCATGGTCGGGCTGGGGTCGCTGGCGCTGCTCGTGGTGACCGCCGGGCAGAGCGTGGGCGGCTGGTTCCGGCAGACGGCGCTGCTCGCCCCGCACGGGCAGGATCCCGGCTCCGGGCCGAACGGCTTCCAGATCAACAAGACCGCCGCCTCGGTCGGTATCCGGCCCGGCGACATCGGCCCCGGCTGGCGGCTGACCGTGCGGGGCGGCGGCCGGCAGGTCGATCTGACCTACGACCGGCTGCTGGCCCTGCCCCAGAGCGAGTCGTCCCTGCCGATCGCCTGTGTGGAGGGCTGGTCGACCCCCGACCAGCGCTGGAGCGGAGTGCGCCTCACCGATCTGGCCGCTCTGGTCGGGTTCGGCACGGACACCCCGCGGGTGCTGGTGGAGTCGGTGCAGCGCGGCGGGTCGTTCAGCTCCGTGGTCCTGCGCGACAACCAGGCCCGGGACGCGCGCTCGCTTCTCGCCGTGCGCGTCAACGGGGCCGTCCTCTCCCGCGACCACGGGTATCCGGCTCGCGTGATCGTGCCTGGCGCCCCCGGTGTCCACAACACCAAGTGGGTCACCCGCCTCACCTTCGGGGAGCCGGCATGAAGTTCCGCCTCCCGGACACGCGCACGATCGACTTCCGACGCCGCTACGGCGCCTCCCCGCTCCACCTGCTCCTGGTCCTCGTCTCGTTCACCCTCGCCGCCTATGCGGGTCTGAGACTCCTCACGGGCGACAGCGTCGGTGTGGCCCTGTGGTTCGTGGGCGCCGCGCTCCTGCACGATCTGGTGCTGCTGCCGCTGTATTCGGTGACGGACCGGGCGGTGCAGGCGCTCTTCGGGCCTGACGCCCGTGCGGGGAGGCCAGGGGTGCGGGCGAGCGTCAACTACGTGCGCGTGCCGGGCTTCGTCTCCGGCGTCCTGCTCCTGGTCTGGTGGCCGCTGGTCCTCCGCCAAGTGGGTCATTTCACCGCGGCCACCGGTCTTCCCGCGGACGTCTTCCTGCCACGGTGGCTACTGATCACCGCAGCGCTCTTCGCCCTCTCGGCCGCCCTCCTCCTCGTGCGCGTGTGGCGCGGGACGAGGGAGGGCAGGCGGGCCGCGCGGGCTCAGGCACGGGCCCGCAGGGCCACGAAATGACGGGTTCGGGGAGCGGTCCACCGCTCGGCGGCCGTCCACCCCGACGCCCGCGCGTGCCGGTCCAGCGCCTCGGCGCCGACGGAGGCCCAGGGGACGACGGCACTGACGGGCCGGTGCCCCGCGTGGATCCGGACCTGTTTGAGTTCGTCCACGTCCTCGGGAGCGGTTTCGACCAGGAGCAGCCCCTGGGCGTGCACCAGATCCCTGATGCGGCGCAGCAGTCTGCGGGGGTCGCCGCCGATGCCGATGTTCCCGTCGATCAGCAGGGCCGTGCCCCACCGGCCCTCGTAGGGCAGTGGTTCGAACACCGATCGGAGCAGTGCGGACCCGCCCCGGCCGACCGTCGTCCTCACCGCGGACGGACACACGTCGATACCGAGAACGTTTTGCCCCCGCCGGGCCAGCGCCTCCACGAACCGGCCCGCCCCGCACCCGATGTCGAGCACCCGCCCCCGGCACCGCCGCAATACGGCACGGTCGCCGGCATCCGCCCGCGCACACCACCGCTCGAGATCCAGCGGAAGGCACCAGCCCTCGCCATCGCGCAACGACAGATCACCGCGCTGCGCGCGGATCGCCGCCGCGTACGGGCCGCTGTCCCATTGCTCGGTCTCCTGAGTGGTCACTCCCCATGTTTCGCCGCACGGCCCGCGCGGAGTGTGCCGAGCTCGGCCGATTCCACCCGGACGGACCCGGACCCGGTCCTCAGGAGATGGCGAGGAGTGGCCGGCGCGCCCGCCGGGACTCCTCAGAGCCAGGAGCGAGCGGGCCCGGTGGGTGAGGGCGGCTTCCAGTAGGCCGTGGGTCAGGCGCATGTCCGGATGTGAGACAACCTCGTCATTGCGGACATGAGGGCGGTGCGGACAAGATCGGGACATGCCCGCACCGCACCGCGTTGTCATCGCTGCCTTCCCCGGCGTGGAACTCCTCGACGTCACGGGGCCGGCCGAGGTGTTCTCGGTCGCCTCCCGCGTCGGGGGCGCCGGCCACCCCGGCTACCGCGTGGAGATCGCGACGGCGGACGGCGGCGCGTGCGCCACCTCCAGTGGGGTCCGGCTGCTGGCCGACCTGCGCCTGGACGAGGTCGCGGGACGCGTGGACACCCTGCTGGTGTCCGGAGCGGTCACCCTCACGGAGTGCGGCGGGGCCGAAGCGGTCGTCGAACCGACGGTCGCCGACTGGCTGCGCTCGGCCGCGCCACGGGCCGGCCGCACCGGATCGGTCTGCGCCGGAGCGCACATCCTGGCTGCGGCAGGGCTGCTGGACGGCAGGCCCGCCACCACCCACTGGCTCACGGCCGATCAGCTGGCAGCCGCACACCCCGGGATCGAGGTGGACCCGGACCCGATCTTCATCCGGTCCGGGAACGTGTGGACCTGCGCCGGGGTCACCTCGGGCATGGACATGGCCCTGGCCATGGTCGCAGAGGACCACGGACAGGCCCTCGCGCTCGCCACCGCCCGAACGATGGTCATGTACGTCAAACGCTCCGGCGGACAGAGTCAGTTCAGCGTGCCCCTCTCCGTCCAGACACCGACCGGCGACCCCATTGACGAACTACGCCACTGGATCACCGAGCACCCACACGAGGACCTGTCCGCCGAGGCACTCGCCGAACGCCTCAACCTGAGCGCACGCCACTTCTCCCGGCTGTTCACCCAGCGCACCGGCACAACACCCGGCGCCTACGTCGAAGCCGTCCGTCTGGAAGCCGCCCGCCGTCTCCTCGAAGAGACCGACGGGAGCCTGCCCCAGATCGCCGAGGCCAGCGGCCTCGGCTCCGTCAAGACGCTGCACCGCCGCTTCCAGCGTCGACTGGGCACCACCCCGGCGGAGTACCGCCGCCGGTTCCGCTAGAACACCCCGGCCCCGCCCCGCCCGCTGCCGCCCGGCACCCGACAGAGCCGGGCGGGCGCCGAGGCATGCCCACACCCACCTCAGACACGAGGGATAACCACCCATGTCCCGTACGAAGATCATCCCGATCCCCGTCCTCGGCAGGCACGCCGTCAACGCCTACCTGCTGCTGGGCCGCCGCCCCGTCGTCGTCGACGCCGGAACCCCCGGCAGCGCCCGCACGATCCACGACCACATCGCCCGTCACGGCGTCGACCCGGCCGACCTCGCTCTGATCGTCATCACGCACGGCCACATCGACCACTTCGGCTCCGCCGCCGAGCTGCACCGGCTCACCGGCGCGCCCCTCGCCGGCCACGTCGCTGACCTCGGCCCGTACCGGACGGGCCGAGTCCGCGAGCCGTACCTGCCGACCGGCCCCATGGGCCGCCTCATGGCTCGCAACAGGAAGCTCCACGTCCAGGCCGAAGCGTTCGAACCGGACGTCCTGGTCAAGGGCGAGACGGACCTGGCGGACTTCGGGATCGAGGCCAGGATCATGCCGACTCCCGGACACACCGCAGGCTCCGTCTCCGTCCTCACCGACGACGGCGACCTGGTCGCAGGAGACCTCGTGGCCAACTCCTTCATGGGTCTGATACCGGGCAAGCCGGCCAACCCTCCCTTCCACGACGACCCCCGGCGCAACCTGGCCAGCCTGCGCGCGATGCTCGACCTCAACCCCCGCGCCCTCCACATCGGACACGGCACGGCCCTGGACCCGGAGCGGGTTCGACGCTGGGCGACCCGAGAGCAGATTCGGCTGGACCGGCGAGAGGCCAGGGGCCGTCTGCACGTCCGGTCAGGGGGATGACGTGCTCTGCTGGAGCGAGGGGTACCTCACGCCGCCACCTCGGAAGGTATCGGCCGTTCTGTGAAACGCGGGCGCTGCGCCTGGCCGCGGTCGGCGTTGGGTCACCACTCGGAGATGAGCGGCGTGTCCGGTCCGTGCTGCCGCCAGGCTTCGGTGAGGCGAACGAGGCGAGTCGGGGCGGCGATGCCGCGCACGGTAGCGATCTTGCCGCCTGTGATGTCGAACGTTACGGCACCGACGACCTTTCCGTCGGGCACGAAGAGAATGGCGGGGGCGCCGTTGACGAGCGCGTAGTGGACAGCGGAGATGCCGCCGGCGAGTCGCTGCTTCGCGGGCGTGGATTTGAAGCCTGCCCGTGCGATGGCGGCGATGCGCTGCGGGGTGTCGTACTGCAGCAGCTTCTCGGTCAGGCCGGCGCCGTCGGAGATCGCGGTCGCGTTGTCGGTGAGCAGTGCCACCAGTCGTTCGGTGCGGCCCGAGGAGGCGGCGGCGAGGAATTCCTCGACGATCCTGCGGGCGGCGGCCGGGTCGACTTCGCCGCCGCCGCGGCGCGCGGCGGTGATGCGCTGTCGGGCCCGGTGGAGGTGCTGCTGGCTCGCGGATTCGGTGATGTCGAGGATCTCGGCTATCTCGGCGTGGCTGTAGGTGAACGCTTCGCGCAGGACGTAGGCGGCCCGCTCGTGGGGTGAGAGGCGTTCCATGAGGGTCAGCACGGCCAGGGAGACCGATTCGCGCTGCTCGAAGGTGTCGGCCGGGCCGAGCATCGGGTCGCCGTCGAGGAGCGGTTCGGGCAGCCAGGCGCCGGCGGTGCGTTCGCGGCGGGCCTGTGCCGAGCGGAGCCGGTCGAGGCACAGGTTGGTGGCGACCTTGGTCAGCCATGCTTCCGGCACCTTGATCCGCTGCCGGTCGGCGGCCTGCCAGTGCAGGAAGGTGTCCTGCACGGCGTCTTCGGCGTCGTTGGCCGAGCCGAGGAGTCGGTAGGCCAGGGAGGCGAGCCGGTTGCGGCTGGCCTCGAACCGACTGGTGTCGAAGCGATCGATGGTGCTGTTCACCTGGGTCACCTTAGTTATCAACTGCTCGACTACGCCATCGCGTTCGTGGTTGACGCATCCGGTACGGCGGCCAGGCGGCGCCGACCCCTGGGCAGGCCGCCGGCCAGACACAGGGCGATGCCGAATCCGAGCCAGGTCGTGAGCACGAGGACGGAGTGGGTGGAGCCGTGACCGTCGAAGAAGGCGGTGGAGCGCAGCAACTGGTTGCCTGCCCCGGGCGGCAGCAGCTGGCCGAGCGTGCCGGACCAGCCGGGCAGCATTTCGGGTGCGGTCGAGGCGCCTGACAGGGGGTTGCCGATGAGCATCATGGTGACGGCGCCGAGGCCGAAGCCGGCGTACCCCAGCAGTGATTCCATCCCGATGATGCTCAGGGAGGTGGCGGCGATGGCCAGGGCGATCGCGCCGGTGTTGGCCAGGTAGGAGCCGTCCAGCGAGCCGAGCCAGAACTGCAGGATCGCTGCCACGGCCAGGCCACCGCTGAGCGCGAAGGTGAGAGCCCCTGCGACTCGGCGGGCTGTGCCGTGGACGAGCCTGGTCAGGAGCAGCGCGGCGAGCAGGCCGCCGATGATCAGGGGCAGGGCCCCGGCGGCCAGGCCGGCACCCCGGGGGTCGTCGGCCGGCAGGGCGACGATGTCGCGGACGGGGGACGGCCTGCCGGCTCCCTGCGCCTGACCGAGGCCGGCCGCGACACCCTGCAGAGTCTGGGCGACCGCTGTGCCGGCGGCCGAGGCGGTGATGACCTGCGGGGTGCCGGAGCTGACGTCTATCGCCCCGTACACCTCCCTGTCGCGGATCAACCGTTCGGCGGCCGGAGTGTCGGCGACCTCGGTGACCGCGAAGCCGCCCGGCACACGCCGGTCGAGCGCGGCGCTGACCTGCTGGACCGCGGCGGGCGGCCCGGCGACGGCGATCGGCACGTCGTGCACATGCGACCGCACCGACGGCCAGGCGAACGCGGTGAGCAGCACGCTGATGAGCACGGTGAGCAGGACGACCGTCCCGGCCACCCTCGGCCAGGGCGACGGCAGTGTGCCGGCCGCGTGTGGGGCTGGAGTAGCCATGTCTTCTCCTCGGACAGAGATAGTTCTTTGGGTGAGGCCGGGGCCGGGGCCGGTCACACGCCCGGGTCAGCAGCGGACAACGCCCGGAGGCTGGTCCGGCCTCGCAGGTGGGCGGTCAGCATCTGGTCCGGAGCCAGGGTGAGGAGGCCGAACTCCACTGCGTCCAGGGGGGCGTGGGGCGAGGGCACGTGCGCGATGCCGTGCATGGCCTGCACCCGGACGCAGAGGCGGGAGCCGGTGGGGCGGGCAATCCGCCGCTGGCCATGACCGACTGGTGTCGAAGCGATCAGTGGCCGAGCTGTCCGAGGCGCCTACGCGGCCGTCTTCTCGGCGGACACGTCCGGTGCGGCGGCGAGGCGGTGCTTGCGCTTGGGCAGGCCGAACGTCGGGTGGGAGTTGGCCCAGAGCGACATCTTGACTATGCCCTCCTTGATCCGTGCGGCCTTCCGGCCGCCCACGTGCTTCGGCTTCGGCCGCGCTTCGCCGTCGACCATCTGCAGGATTCCGTCCCGCCGTCCGAGGCTGATGTGGTTGCCCGGGTAGTCCAGCTTGGTGTTCGGGATCTTGCGGCCGGTCAGGCGTCCCACGATCGCGGCCGCGGCCTGCATGCCGGTGTAGCCGGCCGAGGCGCAGGACATCGGCAGCGGCCGGCCGTTGTCGCCGATGGCGTAGGCGCTGTCGCCGACGGCGTACACGTTCGGGTGCGAGACCGACCGCATGGTGCGATCGACGACGATCCGACCCTCGGTGACCTCCAGTCCGCCGGCGGCGGCGAGGGGATCGACCGCGAACCCGGCCGTCCACACGGTCGCGTCGGACGCCAGGACGGTGCCGTCGGCGCACAGCACCCGCGTCGCTTCGACGGTTTCCACGCAGGCGTGCTCCAAGACGGTGATGCCCAGCCGGTCGCAGGCCTGGCGCAGGTGGCCGCGGGCTCCGGCGGACAGCCGGGTGCCCAGCTCGCCGCGGGCGACCAGCGCCACCGACAGGCCGGGCCGGGATTCGGCGATCTCGGTGGCGGTCTCGATGCCGGTCAGCCCGTCGCCGACGACCAGCACACTCCCGCCCTCGCCCCGCACGCCGAGGCCGTCCAGGCGCTCACGCAGGCGCAGCGCCGAGCGCCGGGCGGCGACGTCGAAGGCGTGCTCGGCGACGCCGGGGACGCCACGGTCGTCGCCGTGGCTGCCGAGCGCGTAGACCAGCGTGTCGTAGCCGAGCTCGCCGCCGCCGTCGGCGTCCGCCACGGCGACGACCTGGCGCTCGGGATCGACGGCGGTGACACGGGCCACCCGCAGCCGTACCCCCGTACCGGCGAAGACGTCGGCGAGCTTCGGGGCCTCGATCTCCTGGCCGGCCGCGAGCTGGTGCAGCCGCAGCCGCTGGACGAAGTCCGGCTCGGCGTTGACCACGGTGATCTGGGTGTCCGCCGGGGACAGCCGGCGGGCCAGGGTCCCGGCCGTGTAGCACCCGGCGTAGCCGGCGCCGAGGACGACGATGCGGTGCTTCATGTGACGCTCCTGTCGGTTCGCTTGCTCCCTGTCGGTGACTTGAGCGGAACAGCGCCCGGATTCCTGACAGGAACCCCATGTGACGTGGGTCACTGGGTGGCCGGGGTGTCGCCCAGCGATGCCCACGAAGCCGAGGCGGCGCAGATGCAGGAGGGTTGAGGTTGGGCCGGAACAGGGCGGTCAGGCTGCGCCGGTCCTCGGCGCTGAGCTTCTTCGCCCAGGCCGGTCGCCGCCGCCGTGCTTCGATCGGAATGTACGCCGAACGGTTACCTCGGTGCCTTCGGGCCCGTCATGATCATGACGGAGTTCGCGCAAGGAAGGTAACGACATGACCGGTTCAGGTCCGAACGAAGTGCTGGCGGGAGCCTTCGAAGAGCAGCGTGAGCGACTGGTGGCGGTCGCCTACCGGATGCTCGGGTCGCGGGTGGACGCCGAGGACGCGGTGCAGGAGGCGTGGATCCGGCTGGCGCGGCAGGACGCGGCGGCGATCGACAACCTGGCCGGCTGGCTGACCACGGTGGTCGGCCGGGTCTGCATCGACGTGCTGCGCTCGCGCAAGACCCGGGCCGAGCTGTCGTACGAGGACCGGCTGCCCGAGCTGGTGGTGACCGTGGACGGCGGCGCGGCACCCGAGACCGACGCGATGCTCGCCGAATCGGTCGGGCTGGCACTCCTGGTGGTGCTCGACACCCTCACGCCCACCGAGCGGCTGGCGTTCGTACTGCATGACATGTTCGCGGTGCCGTTCGCCGAGATCGGCGAGATCATCGGGCGGTCCACCGACGCGACCAAGATGCTCGCCAGCCGGGCCCGCCGGAAGGTGCGGGGCACATCGGTGCCGGAGGAGGAGCCGCGGCGGCAGCGCGCAGTGGTCGACGCATTTCTCGCCGCGGCGCGGAACGGGGACTTCGAAGGGCTCGTACGGCTGCTGGATCCGAACGTGACCTGGCGCACGTACCACCCGCAGGGCGTGATGACCACGGTCGGGGCGGCCGAGGTCGCCGAACCGGTCCTGCGCGGCGCCCGGTCGATGACCTCGGTGCTCCCGGTCCTGGTCAACGGCGAGCCCGGGTTCGTGGCCTGGGGTGCGAAGGGCAAGGTGCTCGGCGTGGTGGCGTGCACCGTGGTCGGCGGCCGGATCGTCGAGCTCCTGACCGTGAGCGACCGCAAGCGCCTCGACGCCATGGGTCTGCCCGCGCGACCCGAGTAACGCAAGGTCGAGCGCATGGGGTTGTTACGTCTTGGCGGGGGGCTTCGTCGTAGTGGTGCAAGCACCCGAACGCGAAGGAGACCGAGATGGAAACCCGGATCAACCCCATGCGCAACGAGGTCGGGGCGAAGTGGGCCAAGTACATCATCTCGTCGAACAAGGTCATCACCGACTCGGCACTGCCGAAGGCGGTGCAGGAGCTGGTGAAGATCCGCGCCAGCCAGATCAACGGCTGCGGCGGCTGCCTCGACATGCACACCAAGGACGCCGCGGCCGCCGGCGAGAGCGCGGTGCGGATCAACCTGGTCGGGGCGTGGCGGGAGACGACCGTCTACACCGAGGCGGAGCGGGCGGCGCTGGAACTCACCGAGCAGGGCACCCGCCTCGCCGACTCCAGCGGGGTCACCGATGAGGCGTGGGCGAACGCGGCGAAGCACTTCGACGAGGACCAGCTCATGGCCCTGGTGGCCCTGATCTGCGTGATCAACGCCTTCAACCGGCTGAACGTGATCACCCGGACGCCCGGCGGCGAGTACCAGCCTGGTCAGCTCGGCTGACGCGGACATCCCCCTCAGGCTCGCGGGGGGGGGCCGGGGGCCCCCCCGGGCGCCCCCCGCCCCCCCCCCCCCCCAACCCCCGCCCCCCCCCCCGCCAAACACAAAAAAAACCCCCCATGGGGAAAAACACCCCGCGGGACCCCCCGCGTGA